>NZ_CADCWQ010000003.1 GCF_902806455.1 Virgibacillus doumboii
AGCAATTGGCTCAATACCTGCCATGGTCAGCAACACTCCCTCAAGAATGCCGCGTTCCTAATAAATCTAAATAAAGTATACACAAAACCCCATCCTCATTAGTAGGTGGGGTTTATTTGACGCTTACGTTCTAGCCATTAAGACAAATTCTGGTTTTCTTTTATTGAAGTTAATTTTCAAATTGTCGTATTACATCAAGTTGAACTACATGTTCGTTTCCTATCTTTTGACTGTATTCTCTTCAATAGGCGATCCAAAATACACATTCTCCATCAATTACACTTCATCTGGAAAGCATTCACCTTCCCTTACTTTTACAACCATTATTACTATTAATACCCCTATTTCTAAATTAAAATTATGGCTAACATCTATCGAGATGAGATTTCTCGAATGCTGCATTATAATTATTGGTTTCTATCGATTGACTTTTCCACCAAAACAGGATTGAAGATGTAGCAGAAATTTGTGGGTCAGAATTAGGTGGTTATTTAGGGCAGAATTCTTTACGAGTCCCCCCGCTTGTAATGGGGCATGAGTTTTCTGGAGAGATAGTCAAAGTGGGAAGTAGAGTGAAAAAAATAAGATGCACAATCGGGTTACAGCTAATCCATTAATTACTTGTACTTCATTTTCTTGAATTACTGGCTTGGTTATCTCTTGCATATTCATTTCTCATGGACCTTGATAAACTAGTGCTTTCATTGTAGTTTTTCCTCCTCATTTATTAAATAGGATAATCATTTTAGTTTATATTTCACACTTCAAGTACCGCTTGAACGAATGCTTCCGTATTTTTCAATACCATTTCGGTTGATAAACAATCGGCATATCGCATTGAACCGATTGTTGTTGGTGTAAAAAGGGTCCTCGTTCCTCACATCGTTTCCTATGGCCACCCATTTGTCGTCTCATATTCCGTCATATGTTCTTCCTATTTGTAGAAACAGTTCGAATTGACTCATTTATTCACTAGATTCTTGACTTACCTTTTTTGCTCTTAAATTTCAAATAAGAACCGATATATTGGGTGGTGTGGTACTAATTTACTGTTCTACCACGAAGGTGTTTTTTAGTGTTCCTAGTTTTTCAACTTCGACCGTTACCTCATCCCCTGGTTGTAAATACACTTGCTGATTTTCAAGATCTCCCATAATCACACCTTCTGGGATACCGGTTAAAATAATATCTCCAGGTACAAGGGTCATATGTTGAGAAATAAAGCTAATAATTTCTTTACAGGAAAAGATCATATCTGCTGTACTAGAGTCTTGGCGTACTTTTCCGTTTACGACAGTTTTTAAATTCAATTTTTGTGGGTCGCCAACTTCATCGTGTGTAACTAAATAAGGGCCAACTGGACTAAAGCCATCACAGGACTTTCCAAGTAACCATTGAGACGTTTTAAATTGTAAATCCCGCGCAGATAAGTCATTGGTTGTAACATAACCAAATACGAAATCCAATGCCTCATCTTCAGTAACTTCCTTTACTTCTTTTCCAATCACGATTCCAAGTTCAACTTCATAGTCTAACTTTTCTGTAACCTTGGGGATCGGGATTTCTTGCAGGTTCCCAGTAAGGGTATTGTTAAACTTATTAAATAAAATCGGATACTCCGGATATGGAGAATTCGTTTCATCTGCATGTTTACGATAATTTAGTCCCACACAAATAATTTTGCTAGGTTTTGTTACAACTGGAGCCCATTCTATATTATCTTCTTTTACTAGATAGTCACTTTTTGACCCTAGTTGATTGATAAGATTAGAAATAGCTGATATAGCTTTCTCTCCTCCGGCAATGACTTCCATGACATCTATCGGAATCTCATTGCTTAATTGAGCAGAAGCTGCCATCGTAACATTAATAATGCCTTCGTCCGTTTTAACTCCTAATATTTCTTTCCCATCCTGCAAAAACGTTAGTAGTTTCATGTACTGATTCTCCTTTTTATATAAAAATTTTATGGTTACCATTTAATTTACTAGTAGCATTTAGTCAAAAAGAGCATTTCCGTTTTGTAATTTTATAAACACTGTTCAGTATTAGTAAAGAATCATTTATCCGCTTGCCCTTTCTCCCTTTTGAAGGAGCTGAATGCCTCCAAATGTTGTTTGTAATTCCTCACTAAATGATTTGTAGTTATTTCGAATGAGACTTGCATCCATATTTTCAATAAACATTAATATACGGTAAATACTCTTCGTAAAAGTAAACGCTTAAACCGCATTCCGCTTCCATTTTCAGTATAGCTTCGTACTGTTTCAAATTGAGATTCATTCAATTGTCTTCATGATTAATCAGTACTCTTTTACTAAAACCTAACATTAAATTTTCTAGTGGATAGAATAATAACTTCTGTTTTTTGCATCCCTTCTACATAATGATATAAACACTCACACCCTTCTTATTATTTCACTCTTTTATTCTAGTAAAGTGAACGGTATGACCTGTTTTAAAGTGAAAACCCAGTTAAATGACATTTTCCAATAGCGGGAACATATAAAACAATTTATCGCGTCGTTTCCTTATTCAAACAACTACATGCATAAGCTATATTTCCTTGTTTCTAGATTTTGTTTGACGAAGTGAATTTTTGTGAAGTCTTTAACAAAAAGTAGTCTGTTCTTTTATTTAATATTAACCGCATACTTATTTCAGTTATTTTTAGTCCTTTATCAATCTCGCCAACCAAATCTAATATTTTAATGATCAACAGTCTTAGTAATTCACACAGCTGTATCTCCTGTATCTGCAAAATGGTACCTTACAAAATTCGGTATAAAGTGGTGATTAAATATAAAATATCCATATTAGAAATTTTTGTCAACCGTGTAAATTCAGAATTATTTTGCAAGTTTTAATTATCTTTCTGAAAATCGGGTCTTTATTTATTGGATTATTTCTCTCTTGTTCTGTATAAATTTAGCACAAAAAAACTTTTTATCATTAATTAACAAAGCTAAACGGCACAACTCATCCATACTGATGTGCTTACCATTTTTAGGTAGTACTGCTTTAACTTTTTGACAATAACGGCCTTGTTCTGTATGTTCATAGATAAATAGCTATTGGATTGACCATTAATCCATCCGGACATAAGATGCACTCAATTTCGGATTTCAAGCAAAATGAAATCATACTAGGGTTTTGTTCCGGTGCCAATTGTAACGCCTTTTTTCGACGTTTATAACCGTTTATCAATCTGGCTGAATATCCAGTTAGTTTTACTCTTTTATTGAACTTAACAATGAAAAGTCAACCGGCATGAATATGCAACATCGGCCCAATCCAGCGATTACACATCACACGGAATCCCTTGTAAAGGCATATCTCTTGCGAGGCTAGATTAAAGCACATAATTACTTGGTTCCGGTTATAGGATCAATCATCTTTAATGAACAATTTTAAATGGTTATCTCTGGTCAATTTGGAAATCTCTCTTTTGTGTACGTTCTCAATGAAAAATGTAAGTTAAACGTGAAATTATCCAAAAACGGTAAATTACATCTTTAAATGTGAGTAACCACAAATTTCCTTCTTACCAGCGTTTGGAACCAGTTTCTATTTATAAAGATTATACAAAAAATTAAATGAAATGTTTTTGGCAAAGTTCAAACTAATTCATTTCGCAATTTCTGTATTTTGCAAGTGTTTCTACACACCAATTTCATAAATGTTGATTTTTACTTCTTCTGTTTAATCAGTAAACTTTGATCAATTTCACTTTACTAGACACTGGGGTGTTTTACTATTACAAACTGTCTGTCAAGGAACTTTTCCTAGTTGGTGTTGACCACGCTAGTTTTAAAGAATTTTTTATACTAAGAAATTTGGGGAGGTAATATAAGATGTATTTAAAATGTGTTCAATGTTCGAAAATATACACACCTAAAATGTTATATTCTTGTAAGGAATGTGATGGGATTCTTGAAGTAGTAGTTGAGAGAAATAATAACCACCCTGTGGGTAATGAGTTAAAAGATAGTATGTGGAGATACGGTAATAGACTATCAGTTAATAATGCTGATAACATCGTATCTCTTCAAGAGGGAAGAACTCCAATTCATAAAGGAAAGAACATTAAAAGTGAATTAGATGATTTTGAGGGAAAAATATTCATAAAAGATGAAACAATGAATCCAACTGGATCTTTTAAAGATAGGCTAATAAGCGTTGCAATCAGTAAAGCCAAAGAGCTTGGGTATAAAAAAGTAGTTTGTTCGTCAAGTGGTAATGCTGGAGCAGCAACTGCAGCATATGCAGCAAAGGCTGGTTTAGAGGCAGTTGTGCTGGCCCCAAAATCTACTCCACGTGAAAAGATGACACAAATTGCTTCCTACGGGGCAAAAGTAATTTTTGTGGAAGGAAATTATAGTAATTCTTACAAACTAGCTGAAATGCTGTCAAAAAATTTTGGTTACTTTAACCTTACTACTACATTTATAAACCCATTTGGGGTTGATGCATTAAAAACAATCTCCTATGAATTGAATGAGCAGCTTCATGGCAAAATACCAGATTTCATATTAGTACCAGTAGGATCCGGACCACTTTTGAAAGGTTTATATCAAGGGTATTTAGATATAATTAATCAGTCCAGACATCCCTATAGAACTATTCCTAGACTGGTTGCTGTACAAGCTGAAGGATGTTCTCCCATTGTAAAAGCATACAGATTAGGAACTGAATATGTAGTTGCGTGGGAAGAACCTTCTACAGTTGCTTCGGGAATATCAGATCCATTAAAGGGATATGAAAAGGATGGGGCCTATACATTAAGCCTTGTGCGCAAAAGTAAAGGTTTTGCTATTTCAGTCAATGATTTAGAAATTAAAGCGGCTATGAAAACCCTCGCACATACTGAAGGAATTTTTACTGAGCCTACTGGGGCATCTCCACTTGCTGCACTAAAGAAAATGTTAAATGAAGATCTTATTAACTCTAACTGTAACGTTGTTTGCTTAGTAACCGGCCATGGATTTAAAGATATGAATGAACACTTTAATATGATTGGTCAACTCAATTATTTAGATGACCCTAATAATTTTGAAAGTGTTTCTGAAGTTCTCTCATTAAAAAAGTCTACCTATAGAGAAAGTTGAGTCACTACGATAATAGGAATGAAACAATTTTGGGTTTCTTATTAAGTAAAAAAGAAGAGACAAAATGTTAAAAGAAATCTGGAGACATCTTCCAGGATTCTATCCGAAGAAATGAAGAATACCTTCTTTATGACTCGAATCTTCTATGTTAAATCAGCATGTTCGACAAATAAGATAAGGGCTATCCGTCTTGGTCAAATTTAAAGGTATTCAATGGAACAGCAAGTTATGTTTCCGATAAATTTTGAATATCTTGTTTCAAAAATCATATTTCCCGTTCCATTAGTGATATAATCAAACAAGCATACTAGGCTTTCAGAATATACTCAAAAAGGAAAAGATACATCCAACGTTACTAATTATGGTACTGTATTATGGCAATTTGGAGATGATTTTTCTTTCTGTAAATAGGAGAATGTCGTTCGTTATACCTCACAAAGGAGCAAACCCATGGACAATATAATAACTTTTGAAGAAATCTTCCAGCAAAACGAGCGGCGGATTCATTATCAAATCAAAAAATGAACATCCGCGATCCGCACAAGGAATACTTTCAGGAAGGTTTAGTCGCACTATGGAATGCATACAAAACCTATCATCCGGACAAGGCCCCATGGCAGCATACTTCAATTACACAATCAGGAACCGGCTGATTGACCGCTTACGGAAAGAAAACCGACATGATGAAATCAAGAAAAAAGCAATCCACGAAGAGATAACAAAACTCTCCGACGGTAATTGGTACTCCGAACAAACCAAAGTAACCATCCCTCTGATCCAGACGTTCAATTTCTCAATCGATGATCCCGGCTTTTGGAAACATTTAAAAGTAAGCGACAAATAGAATACACGTTTAAATCACAGGGTTACCATGCGATAATCTTCTTAGAAATTAATTCGGGAGGTTATGCAATGACCCTGAAAGACAAAAGAATAGAATGGAAAGCGCGCTATGACGACTGGAAAGAAAGCGGGCAAAGCATTGCTGAATGGTGTCGAGACCAAGAAATTAAGGTCCACCAAATGTATTATTGGGTTCAACGGTTTGAAAGAGATGTCATTTCTCCAGAAACGGAGACAACGGAAACGCAGTGGCTTACTGTTCAAGTGGACGATTACGCTGAAGACCAGGGACCCATCTTTATTCATGTTGATACCATTTCTGTTGAAGTGCGGCCGGGAGCAAATGTCCAATTATTGTCCGATGTCATACATATCTTGCAGAACCAAAACGGATGAACTTTCAATTTGATCGTGTATATCTGGCTCGCGGCAGCACGGATCTCCGTAAATCCATTGACGGGTTGGCAGTGATTGTAAAAGAATGCTTTGACCTTGACCCCTTTTCCCCCAGCCTGTTCGTGTTTTGTAATCGAAAACGCGATAAGCTAAAGATTCTGCAATGGGAGAATAATGGGTTTTGGTTGCATTACCGGCGTTTGGAAAGAGGCACGTTCCATTGGCCATCCGAAAAGGAGACGGCGCCAATGAATATTACCCCGCGCCAACTTCGTTGGCTACTGGATGGTTTATCCATTGAACAAAAGCAGGCACACCGGGAAGTCAAAGCACGTACCATTCTATAAAAATTTGAAATATGGAAATATGGGAATTCGACTAGGCAAGTCGGATTCTTTTTCGTATACTTGTCGTATGGAAAATACAGCGCATACATCAAACGAATCAATTGAATATTTTAAAGCGCGTACGGAAAAGCTTGAGATGGAAAATGAAGCGTTGGAGGCGGAATTAAAATGGTACCAAGAACAATTTCGTTTGAGCCAACAACGCAGATTCGGATCTTCCAGTGAGAAGACCGACTCGAACCAGCTTTCGCTTTTCAATGAAGCAGAGACCACAGCTGATTCAACAGTTGAAGAACCAACTGTTGAGACGATTACATATAAACGCAAGAAACAGCGTGGACAGCGCGAACAAAAGCTTGAAAACCTGCCTACGGAAACGATTGAATATTGTTTATCCGATGAGGAACAGTTCTGTTCGTGTTGCGGCGGTGCATTGCACGATATGAGCAAGGAAGTGCGCAAAGAATTAAAGGTTATTCCTGCACAAGTGAAAGTTGTGGAGCACGTGCGCCACGTGTACAGCTGTCGCCACTGTGAACGCTATGAAATTGAAACACCAATTGTGACAGCGAAAATGCCAGAGCCTGTTTTTCCCGGTAGTTTGGCCTCCCCGTCCGCAATGGCTTATACCATGACGCAAAAATATGTGGAAGGGATGCCACTGTATCGGCAAGAGAAACATTTGGAACGCTTCGGTATATCCATACCACGTCAGACTCTGGCTAATTGGATAGCGTACGGCGCCAATGCTTGGCTTGAGCTGATTTATAAAGAAATGCATGCCCGGTTATTGGAACTGGACATGGCCCACGCGGATGAGACGACATTACAAGTTTTATCCGAGCCGGAACGGCCCGCAACATCAAAATCCTATATGTGGCTGTATCGCTCCGGGCATACCGATGTTCCCATCGTCTTGTATGATTATCAACAAACCCGGGCTGGCAAACACCCCCGCCGATTCCTGGAAGGTTTCAAGGGATATCTGCATGTAGACGGTTACCCTGGCTACAACGGCTTAACCAATGTTACCTTGGTTGGATGCTGGGCGCATGCACGCCGTAAATTTACAGAAGCACTTCAGGCACTTCCTGAATCCGCAGCCACTACGTCTGTGAAAGCTAAAGAAGGCTTGGCTTTCTGTAATCAACTTTATGAAATTGAACGTAAATTAAAAGACGTAAGTCCAAAAGAACGCTATAAACAGCGTTTGGAACGCAGCCAACCTGTAATGGAGGCTTTTTTGGCATGGCTTCAAGAACAGACACCACGTGTACTACCCAAAAGTGCGTTAGGCAAAGCAATCAAATATTGTCGTAAACAATGGGAACATTTGGAGGCCTTTTTAGAGGATGGTCGTCTGGAAATTGATAATAACCGTGCGGAGCGGTCCATCAAGCCTTTTGTGCTAGGTAGGAAAAATTGGCTTTTCAGTAATACCGCAAAAGGAGCAAGATCCAGTGCGATTATTTACAGTATTGTGGAGACAGCTAAGGAAAATGGATTAAATCCATTCAACTACCTCAGCTATTTGTTTGAAGAACTTCCCAATATGGATACGACGGATAAGGAGCAATTGGCTCAATACCTGCCATGGTCAGCAGCCCTCCCTCAAGAATGCCGCGTTCCTAATAAATCTAAATAAAGCATACTAGAAACCCCCATCTAAAAACTAGGTGGGGTTTATTTGTCGCTTACCCTCTGATCCAGACGTTCAATTTCTCAATCGATGATCCCGGCTTTTGGAAACATTTAAAAACTCACCTGATCGAAAATCAATGGAAATGGATGTATTATTATATAATCGTAGACATGCCCTACAAAGATATTGCCATCACCGATAATACAACGGTCGACGCAGTGAAAAGCTGGGGAAACAAGTAAAGAAAAAACTGCAAAATCCCCAATTCCGTCAAAAAAACCATTTAGAAATACCCTAAACAAAATAAAAAGAATCCATCACCTTCACGAGGGGCGATTAAAGAATTGAATGCGTTTTATCAGCAAATTATTTTTAATCCACTTTCAATTTATAGTTAAATATGTACACTCATTGATTTCATGGTATAATGAACATAGAAACATTGGAAGTGCATAAACTAATAAAGATCGCCATGCAGAAACATGGAACGGTCGCAATAGACTGAACCCCGACAATAGGGGGAGGTAGCTTAGGAAATAATCCCTCACAGACCTGCTAAAGTGCATGAGGGATTATTTTTTATGGTTATCAGAAACAATAATCGTGTGCCTTCATCCCAATGTGATCCAAAGGACAGGTTACTTGGGCCGCCTTAACGTATTTAATGAACGTAAAAATCACGTAAAACATTACATAACCTGTGCATAGGAATGGAAGGAATTACTAAAAGTGGAGTGGACCAGAGTTCCTGTCCCCACGGTCCATTAAACCCTATCCAGACCAAAAACCTGATGCAGTGTATTCACTGCGACTTCCAAATCTTTATCATGAACCAATACCCATAAGTTTTGATGGCTTTCGGCTGATTGCAAAATCTGCACATCGGAACTTGTAAGGGCACCGTTTACTTTGGATGCAACGTCAGGAATGTTTGTCATTCCTGCCCCGACAGCAGACACTGCGGCACAGTTCTTGGTTATGTTTGGTTCGTACCCCAATGACTCCAGTATATGAACCGCTTTATCCATCAATGTATGTGGAATCGTATAAATAACTTTCGCAGGTGAAATGTTGATGAAATCCACGGGTATCTTCGCTTCCTCCATCGCTTTTAAAACTTGTGAATGATGGTGGGATGCTTCATCCTCGATGACTATCTGGATTTGTGTGACTTCCGACTTATGGGCGATGCCTGTCATCAATTGAGCGGTCCGGCCATTTCTTTCTGTTTCTTTCGTTTCTGTGATCAACGTGCCGGCTTCCGTGGAATAGTTAGAGCGGACGCGCATTGGGATTTTATCCTGCATCGCGATTTCCACCGCATAAGGATGCACGACTTTAGCTCCCTGGTATGCTAAATTGCATATTTCCTTATAAGTGACAACTTCAAGCGGGCGCGCGTTATCAACAACACGCGGATCTGCTGTCATGATACCACTGACATCGGTGAAAATTTCGATTCGTTCCGCTTTTAATGCTGCACCCAGCGCAGCAGCAGAGGTATCACTCCCCCCGCGCCCGATGGTTGTTATGTCTCCTTGCTCTGTCCTGCCCTGGAATCCCGCCACGACAAGTACATCATTTGTTCTGAATTCATGGGTGATGCGCTTCGTGTCTATATGTTTGATTTTCGCTTTGGTAAAATTATCATCAGTGATAAATCCCGCCTCTGCACCGGTCAAGGCTGTTGCTGAAATATGGTGTTTCTTTAACTCGTTTGCCATCAGAACAGCTGATATCGTTTCACCGCAGGACACCAACAGGTCCAGCTCCCGATCGGAATTGTTATGAGCCGGATAGTCAACCAGATCGAGCAATGTATCCGTCGCATAAGGATCTGGTTTTCTCCCCAGAGCAGAAACGACTACAACCAATTTGTAACCGGACTCGACGGCATCTTTAATATGATTTGTGACATGCTCACGACTTTCCGCAGTTTTAACAGAGGTTCCACCAAATTTTTGTACTAAAATTTCCATGCCTTCCTCCTACTTTTTATTACAATTGCTTTTATAACGAAAATTTCAAGGAGATCGACCTTAATGCTGTCCTGCTAATTTTTCAGCTATTTGGACAGTGTTTAATGCTGCTCCTTTCAGCAGATTATCGGAAACAACCCATAAATGAAATCCACAATCATTATCTAAATCTTTACGAATACGCCCTGCAAACACATCATTTTTCCCCTCGGCGCCGAGTGGCGTGGGATAAAGCTGGTTATCTGGATCATCCTCGAGAACAATCCCGGGCTCATCGTTTAAAATTTGTTGGACATCTGAAACAGTTACACTTTTCTTTTCAATCTCAACATAGATGCTTTCCGCATGCGAACGAAAAATAGGCAGGCGGACACAGGTTGCAGATACAGCTAAATCAGGCATATGGAGGAGCTTTTTCGTCTCATTCACCATTTTCATTTCCTCAAAGGTAAACCCATTATCTGTGAATACATCAATTTGCGGGAGGGCGTTGAAAGCAATCGGATAATGTTTTTCATCGTTTTTGACCGGAAGGATGGAACTTGTCATCTCTTCCCCGTTCATAAACTGTTCCGTCTGTTTAATCAATTCCTCATTTGCTTGCAACCCGGACCCGGAGACTGCTTGATAGGTTGATACAATAACACGTCTTAAACCAAAATGTTCTTTGAGCGGGTTTAATGCCGTCACTATCTGTATCGTCGAGCAATTTGGATTGGCAATGATTCCGCTATGCTTCTCCAAATCCGAATGGTTGACTTCAGGAACAACAAGTGGAACATTATTGTCCATTCGAAATGCACTTGTATTATCAATAACGACCGCTCCACTATTGACTGCATCCTCGGCAAGTTCTCGTGAAATCGATCCACCTGCAGAAAATAATGCAATATCAATGTTCTGGAAACTTCCTGGTTCGGCCTCTTCAATCGTTATCTCCGTATTGCGGAACGTAACCTTTTTACCTTGGGACCGTTTAGATGCAAGTAATCTCAGATTGTCAATCTTTATAGATGAATTCTCCAACAGGCGGACAATTTCCTCCCCAACGGCACCTGTTGCACCTACAACGGCTATGTTTTTTGAAACTTTATTGTATGAGTCTTTATTGACCACTGTATATAACTCCTTTTTCTGCAGTTATACTTCTAGCATCCAGCATATGATCACCTTTACGTTTTCAAGAGATCATGCTGTTTCAAGCTGTGAATTTCAGTTCCAATTGGCGAGGAGCCTTGGACACAAGTGTTTTATCAAAAAATCCGAACCGACTGAAAAATGGTGCATATAATTCGCTCCGGAAATATACTTCGCTTTCACACCTCCGGGTACCAAGGCGACATCTGCTCAAAAAGTACGTTTTCGCAGTGTCTTCTTAGCCGCGGGCAGCTGTTGAGCCTCCGAATCGCTACTGCGCTTCAGAGTCTCACCTAGGCTTCTCTTCCCGCAGGAGTCTACGCATATTTCCTCCCGCTGGTTTCGCGGATTGTTCGTCTTTTGTGTTACACTTATTCGTTATGTCCCAGCCTCCTAGGAGAGGGCATGTCGTATACGTTTGGCGTGTTCCAATGTTGATACGATGTCCCCTGCCAATTGGTCATCATAAAATTGCAGATCTTTCCTTCACTTCAACTGCAAAAGAGGATATGTAGCCTCACTTTTTCAGTAAAGGATAGACACCATCTTTATCATGCGTTTCTTTTCCGGTTAATGGAGGGTTAAAAACGCAGATCATCCGCATATCTTCTTTCCCGCCACGTAAGTAATGTTCATCATGTTGATCCAACGCATATACTGTACCGGCTTTGATAGGATAAACCTTTCCATCTTCAACTGTTTCTATTTCGCCGTCACCTTCAATACAATACACAGCCTCAAGGTGGTTTTTATACCAGATATGCGTTTCAGTTCCCGCACGGATTATCGTGTCATGAAGCGAAAAGTCCATGTTATCTTTGTTTAAAAGCAGACGTCTGCTCGACCAGTTTTCTGTTGATGTTACATCTTCTGAACCAATTATTTCTTCAAGTGATTTCACTAGCATGTCTAGGCCTCCCAACAACTGTATTCAGTACATATTTAATGCTTTCCTCAATAATATATAGCCCTTTGTCAAGGCCTTCCTTGTCGATAATCAGCGGAGGAAGGAGTTTCATTACTTCATCATCTGCCCCGGATGTTTCAAGAATGAGTCCGCGTTCAAAGGCGGCTTCACATATCTTTTCGGAAACACCTTCACCTTTCCAGGCAACTCCCTTCATGAGTCCCCGGCCGCGCAACTCGCCTTTTAGATCCGGGTATTTAGCGATCAGTTCCGCCAATTTGTCACTGACATATTCGCCCTTTTCTTGAATCGATTGGCTAAAATCATCATCTTTCCAAAAAGACAGTGCTTCAGCTGCCGCAATAAAGGCAAAATTATTACCGCGGAATGTGCCATTATGCTCACCTGGACTCCATGTATCGTGTTCAGGCTTAATCAGTGTAATGGCCATTGGGAAACCATACCCGCCGATTGATTTGGATAGACATATTATATCCGGCTTGATTCCCGCTGGCTCAAAGCTGAAAAATGTTCCTGTTCTTCCATTACCTGCTTGAACATCATCGACAATGAGCATGATGTCCCAACGCTTACAGATTGCATCAATTTTCTGTAACCATTCGAAACTAGCGGTGTTTATGCCGCCTTCACCTTGGACTGTCTCCAGCATGATTGCTGCGGGGAGGTCCACACCACTGCTCCCATCTTCTAATAACTTCTCCAGATAAACAGTTGTGTCATACCCTTCCATATAATTGTCAAAAGGCATGGCAACCGTATTAGGCAATGACATGCCTGCCCCTTTGCGGTTCTTCTTATTCCCTGTAACAGAAAGCGCACCAATGGTCATCCCATGAAAGCCATTCGTGAAGCCAATTACCGTTTCACGACCGGTGTTCTTACGGGCAAGTTTTAAAGCACTTTCTACCGTATTTGCCCCAGTCGGACCGGTAAACATCACCTTGTAATCCATATCCCTTGGTTTGAGAATGGTTTCATTAAATTGTTCCAAAAACTCTTTGCGTGCAACGGTGCCCATGTCTAAACTGTGGGCAATTCCATCACTTTTAATATACTCAATCAATTTATCTTTCATTTTATCGTTATTATGTCCATAATTCAGTGTTCCAGCGCCGGCAAAAAAGTCAATATATTCTTCGTTTTCAATATTCCAAACCTTGTAACCTTTTGATTTTTTAAAAATAGTGGGAAAACTACGGCTGTAGCTACGTACCTGTGATTCCAATTCTTCAAAAACTGCCATTGTTGAATCCTGTTCTAAAACAGTCATTAAAATTTATCCTCCTAATTGTCGTTATCTTTTTTTAAAAGGGTCCTATTTGATGCGTTAACTCATCTTCATGTCCTTGTTCAGGGAAATCCTTGGCAGTAAAGCAATCAAACACTTCAATCTTTGTGTCCAAACTTCGTGCCAAACCACTGAACAGCTTGCGTGATGGGATATTTGAGGGCGACACAGTTGCCTCTACATATTGAACATTTTCACAAATGTCCCGCTCCAATATATGATGAAGCATTTTAGAAGCCAACCCTTTTCCCCGCTGGTCATCCGCAACAGCAACTTGCCAAATAAATAATTTATCAGGTGATGCAGGCTTGATAAAACCAGAGATAAATCCAACAATTTCATCATCGGCTTCGATCACCACAGATGTATCGCTAAAGATAGTACACCACATCAGATAGCTGTATGAGGAGTTTAAATCAAGCACTCCCGTTTCTTTAATCAATTTCCATACATCTGCCCCATCATCCAAAGCAGGCTCGCGGAATTTTTCTAAAGAGTCCGTTTTATCGGCGGTTACGTTTCTTGTAAGGATAGATAATCACCTCCATTTTTTTTCGCACATGCCGTGTGCTAAGTTAAAATTAACGTATGCCTTTCACAATAACATTCGCAAAATAACAGTCAAAGATGATTAAATGGGATATGTAACGATATATGTCCATCAATCTTATTGAATAGGACATAGTAAATATAATGCTTTATTTCCTCCCCATTCGAGAAGAATTCGCCCAATCTCTTTTAAATCATACATGGAATGGGTCGAAAGTCACCCCTCACCACTGTGCGGCTTACATATTGATGTGACAGGTTATTGGAAGGATATAAGGTAACACATGGATGTAACTGTTAAAAAAATAGTTATAATGAACCAATTCCTTCATTCATTTAAATCGGTCAATTTCACTATAAAAGGGTCAGTCCCCCAACAACGTTAACACTTTAGCGCAGTGAGGGACTGACCCTTCTTAGTTATACCTTATGGTCCGAGGGGACAGGTTCCTTGGACCATTTTATATGAGAAAGGTTAAGTAAGCTTTCCATTGACTGTTTGAACAGAAGTGCTGGGAAGTGGAGTGGACCAGGGTGCCTGTCCCTGTGATCCATATGAAACAAAGCGAAAGTTCACAGTATAGTCCCATAACAATTCAAGGTAAAAAAAACAAAAAACCTGTTACACTGAAATAGAGCATGTTGTACGTTTAATAAATTTTTAATGATATCGAGTGTTATTAATAAACAATTTCCGGATAAACCATCTCCGTAATAAATATATATGATAAATGTGTACAGCCATTGATTTCGTGGTATAATGAACATAGAATCATTGGAAGTGCATAAACTAATAAAGACCGCCCATGCGGATACATGGAACGGTCGCAATAGACTGAACCCCGACAAGAGGGGTCGGTAGCGAGCAAAAATAATCCCTCACTTACCAGCTAAAGTACATGAGGGATTATTTTTTATGGATATCAGAAACGATAATCGCTAACATCCCGAAGGATATCATAAGCGTCAGCGCACTAACAATGTCCACAGGCTACACCTCCCTCCCCGGGAAATCTCCCATCGAAGACTACCGACGAGCAACAGTGCCACCAAACCCCTCATGCGAAGCCAATCTATTATTCTTATTATAACACTATGCGAACGTTTATTCTATAATTTCTGAAATAATAGGGTCAGCCCCCCTCACCGCTATCACTTTAGCACAGTGGGGGACTAACCCTTTCAATTCCTTTGCGCTTTATAGCAGCTTAATCGGTCAAACTTTGCTTATTTCATTTGTTCCGTTATTTCTTTAATTTATCCAATTCCAGACCTGTCATTGTTGAAGATTTGATTTCAGCAATAAGCTCAGGCTTATCAGATAACTTTTCGCCATAAGATGGAATCATTTCTTTTAATTTTGGTTTCCATTCATCCAGTTTCTGCGGGAAGCAAGTTTCTATTAATCCAATCATGTCCGAAACAGATGTCGAAGCCCCTGGAGAACCGCCAAGCAGCGCAGCCAATGATTGATCATGGCTATGAACAACTTCTGTATCACTAAATTGAATTGTTCCCTTGCCGGCTGACGTGTCTTTAATGACTTGTACACGTTGACCGGCTATTTTCAGCTCCCAATCTTCGCCCTTCGCATCTGGGAAGTATTCTCGTAATTCATTCATTCGTTCTTTCTTGTTTAACCTCAATTGTTGAATCAGGTATTGCATTAATGGGATGTTTTTAGCCCCTGCTGCTAACATTGTTAACACATTGTCAGGCCTAATTGATGCAAATAAGTCCTTATTTGAACCTGTTTTAAGGAATTTGGGCGAGAAGCCTGCAAAAGGTCCAAAAATTAACGTTTTTTTACCATCGATAAATCGCGTATCTAAGTGGGGAACAACCATTAATGGAGCACCGGGCGGATTCTTGCCATATACTTTTGCATAGTGTTGTTCGATTACCTCAGGATTACTGCATTCCAAATATTGTCCACTGATTGGAAATCCACCTATATGTTTCCCTTCAGGAATTCCAGTCTTCTGCAGTAAAGGCAAGCTGCCGCCGCCGGCTCCTATAAAAACAAATTTCGATTTATGCGTTCCGATTGCACCGTTTTTATCCCGTACCTTCAATTCCCACATTCCATCAGTAGTCTGCTTCATGTCCAGCACATTGTGATTGTAATTGAAATTAACGCCTTCTCTTTCCAGGTAATCACACATTGTGCGCGTCAACTCCCCGTAGTTGACGTCTGTGCCATCATTGATTTTCGTTCCGGCAACAGGTTCATTCGCTGACCGGTTGTTCATAATAAGCGGGAACCATTCTTTTAACTGATCCGGATCGCCGGAAAACTCTATTTCTTGAAATAATGGGTGGTTCGACAGCGCTTCAACGCGTTTCTTTAAAAATGCCACATTTTCTTTTCCTTTAACAAAACTCATGTGAGGCAAACCAGTAATAAATTTTTGTGGGTTCTCAACTAAATTGCGATTTGCCAGATATGCCCAGAGCTGTCTTGATAATTGAAAGCGTTCATTTATTTTGACTGCGGCGTTTATATCAATGGAACCATCAGGTTGTTCAACTGTATAATTCAATTCGCATAATGCGGCATGTCCTGTTCCTGAATTGTTTTTTTCGTTAGAGCTTTCACCACCGGCAACTCCAAGCTGCTCGAAAACTGTAATTTTCCAATCTGGTGCTAATTCCTTAAGCAATACGCCCAAGGTAGCACTCATAATCCCAGCACCTATTAAAACAACGTCTGATGTAGATGATTTGTAACTCATATGGACACCCTCGTTTATATAGTAGTCTTATGACTTCTACCTATTTCTTTGTTAGAATTGCGTTTTTATAAACTGATAGTCAGAAACAAATATGTGAATCAAGGAAATTTGTTTAATAACAAAAGCACTCCAAAAGTTCCACTGTCACTTATAATTTAGAAAATATATGCTCCGATAATTGTAATGAATAATACAACAAACCCAGCAATTGCTTCACTTGTTGTATATGTTTTCAAACCACCCTTTACGGTAAGTCCGGCAATTTTGGTTGAAATCCAGAATCCACTGTCATTAACATGTCCAAGCATTAAGCCACCTGACAGAGATGCCATAGCAACCCAAACCGGATGAATATCGACGCCGGTTGCTACTCCGGCCATAATAGTCATTGTTGTAATACCAGCTACAGTACCTGAACCCGTAATTGTTCTGAACATAACACCCATAAAAAATGCTACTAGAATAATACTTAACGTTGATTGGGCATCGCTTACAAAAATGTTTACAATAGCCTGATCAATTCCGGTATTTTCAATAATTTTTCCGAAAGCTCCACCAGCACCAGTAATCAACAATACAATACCTGTTGCCTGCATTGCCTCTGAAGAAGAGTTATCCCTTTCTTCCCTGTTAAGTGACTTCGCTGCGATAACATATGCTGCTAATGTACCGACTAATAAAGCTATAATCCTGTGACTTAAAAACGTAATTACAGCAGGATTTTCATCATAGAAAACGTTTCCAACAGAACCTAAAATAATCATGATACTTGGTAAGATAATTGGAATTAAAGCCAGTAATGCTGATGGCGGATTTGATGGAACATCTATCCTTCCAAAAGTATTGTCCAACGACTCATCCTCGTCCTGCTCTTTATTCCAAAACCCTTTATCCAGAATAATAAAATATAGTTTTATCGTTAGCATTGTAGCTACAAAACCAACTAAAGTACCTACTAAGATCATAATGCCTAAGTCAAAATCCAGTATACTTGCAGCGGCTAATGGATTTGGAGTTGGCGGTACCAGTGTATGTGCTACAGCCGCACCAATTATGATTGCCCCTACAGAGTATGGTAATGGCTTGTTTGCCTGTTTTCCCAATTGAATTGCTAACGGAACCAGAATGATAAAGGCAACATCAAAAAATACTGGAATAGCCAAGACAAATGAAGCTAGCCCTAGGGCGTATAGAGCCCATTTTTCGGATGTCCTATCCAAAATTGCCGTTGCAATCGAGTAAGCACCACCAGAATCGGAAATAAGTTTACCTAAAATAACCCCGAGACCAATTGGAATACCCAATTCAGTCATTAGTCCCCCAAAGCCTTCCGAAATACCAGTTAAGGTGTCCACTAAACCTAAGCCAGAGACAATCCCCATAAATAAACTAGCAATAACCAGCGTCACAGCAACATTAAATTTAAACTTCATTGCTAACGTTAAAATGATTATAAGTGATAAAAATAAGTATCCTATCAAAAGAATATCTTCACTCATATTTCTGTTCCCCCTTGTTGTAAAAAGCTAAGAAACTTTCATCCACTTCCGAGATAAGCTTACCTTTACCCTGGAAGTATATTTATGTTTTAAAATTCTATTAATCTTTATCTACTTTTTGCAGATTTGCTTCTCTATTTAAACTTACCCCAAACCCTGAACGGTCGTTAACTTTTACTTTACCATTTTCCGGAATTGTCTCTCCCTCAAGCAGCGGATAGTATTGCGGAACAACTTTATCAGCATTTGGACTCATCACGAGATATTCTGCAAACGGACTGTTTGTCTTAGTAGTCACATAATGATAGCTGTATACCCCACTGCCATGAGGAATTACATACTTTCCATAACTCTCAGCCAAATTACCGATCTTTATTAGTTCGGTTAATCCGCCGCACCAGCCAACATCCGGTTGGATAATATCCACGTCACTGAACTCCATTAGCATTCTAAATCCATAGCGTGTCGCTTCATGCTCCCCGCCAGTAACCATCATGTTATTTGGTGCCCGTTTCTTTAAGTCACGGTATGCCCAGTAATCATCCGGGTTGAAGCATTCTTCGATCCATCTAAAGCCAAGCTCAGATGACTTTTCCATTAATTTTTGTGCGTATGGTAAATCAAGAGCCATCCAGCAGTCCCACATCAACCAGAAATCATCGCCAACCCGTTCACGCATTTCTGCAGCCTGTTCAATATTTTTTCTTAATCCTTCTTCACCATCGGCAGGACCATAAACAAGTGGAATTTTACCACCGATAAAGCCCATCCCTTTGGCTAAATCTGGGCGTGGTCCAGTTGCATAGCAAGAAATTTCATCCCGGACTTTGCCTCCAATCATGGAATAAACAGGTTCTTGTCTAACTTTTCCAAGCAAATCCCATAATGCAAGATCAATTGCTGAAATCGCATTCATAACAACGCCTTTACGGCCATAATACATAGTTGAGCGGTACATTTGATCCCACATTTTTTCAACATTTTCTACTGGTTGTCCAACAATAAACCGATCCAGATGATTCATGACAATCCATGCAGCCGGATAACCCCCGGTTGAAATTCCAACACCAAGTTCACCACTGTCAGATTCAACTTCAACTACCAATGTCTTTAATGCATTAATCCCAAAACTGGTTCTTGTTTTTTTGTATTCCGGATAAATGCTCATCGGTGTCGCAATCTGATTTACAATCCAATGTTCTTGGCCCTGGTCGTGATAGTCACCGCCACCACCACCTACTACATAGGCACGTATGTCTTTAATCTTCTGACCTGTTAAACCCATTCTTTTACCTCCCTGAAGCATTCCTGTTATTTATTAAGATCAAGAAAGATCTTGCTGTTTTTAACCTTTCCTTCTATCAAATCCATGAATGATTGCTGTCCATCTTCCAATCTACGGACTTCTGTCCATCCACCAGGTGTAACCTTTCCATTTACAAGTAACTGTACAGCATCCTGAAAATCCTGTCCTGAATAACAGAAAGAACCCATTACCGTTATCTCGTTGCGAATAAAGTCATTAATTGGTAGAGGTGTTTCATTAACTCCCAGTCCGATATTCATAATAACTCCTCCTGGGTTGATAACTTTTGCCGCCTGTGATCTCGTTGGTAGAAATCCTACAGCATCAATTAACACGTCGATCCCTTTATAACCAGTTATTTTCTCCAGTTCCAATTCAAAATCGTCTTTATCATTATTCAAAGTATGTTCAATGCCAATTTCCTTTAATGTCTGCAGTCGGGCTTCATTGATATCAGCAACAATAATCTTGCTTGCACCAAGTTCCTTTGCAACTAAAGCACTTAATAGTCCTATTGCACCTGCACCAAAAATCAGCACGTTTGGAACAGTATGCACAGCCATTGCTCTTCTCACTGCTCTAAAACAGCAAGCTAAAGGCTCAGATAATGTTGCGGCATAGGAATCAACTCTTTCTGGAACTTCAACAACAGCACTTGCAGGAACAGCAACATATTCCGCAAACGCACCTGAACGGTGAATACCAATAATTTGTCTGTTTTCACATTGTGTTTCGTTGCCCCGGATACATTGTTTGCAGTTACCACAAGTTAATAATGGATTTACAACAACTTTTGTACCTTTGGTAACACCATTAACTTCTTCACCCAGACTTTCCAGATGTCCACTAAACTCATGTCCCATTATAAGCGGTGGAACACGCAGGCTATTATGGCCTAAAAACCCCTCGATTTCAGAGCCGCAAATACCAGCAACGTCTACTTTTACTAATACTTCATCCTTTGCCAGTTTAGGTATAGGTCTTTCTTCTATATCCATTTGCTTTGGTCCGTTCCAAGATAATACCTTCATTTGTATTTCCCCCTTGTTGTTATCGAACTGGATTTTCCAATACGCCAATTTTCTCTATCTCAATTTTGCATGTATCACCGGACTTCAAAAACACTTGCGGATTACGGAATACGCCAACCCCATGTGGTGTTCCGGTTGCAACAATATCACCTGGTTCAAATGTAAAGCCTTTTGACAGATATGAAATGATGTATGGAATGTTAAAAATTAAGTTTTTGGTATTTGAATCCTGTAATGTTTCCTCATTCAAGTCTAGCTTAATATCCAAATGATGCGGATCTTTAATGTCATCTTTTGTAACAATAACAGGACCTAGTGGTGCAAAAGTATCGTATGATTTTCCTCTCACCCATTGTACATCTGCAAATTGTACATCCCTTGCACTCACATCATTAATGATTGTATAACCGAAGACATAATCCATTGCATCTTCTTCTGGTATGTTCTTACCTTTCTTTCCTATGACAACAGCAAGCTCCGCTTCATAGTCCACCTGTTCGGATTCTTCAGGTAATTCAATCACTTCACCTGGGGCTGTTAGACAAGAAGCCCATTTTGAAAAAATCATCGGTTGTTTTGGTGGCTCCACATTCTGTTCAATACAATGATCCATATAGTTATTTCCTACACAAACCACTTTTCCAGGACGGGATATCGGGCTTAGCACTTTAACATCTTCATAACTATAAACTGCTTCAAATACTTTCCCTTTGTTTTCTTTTGTCCATGTCCACACCTTGTTGACCATTGGCATTGTTTCGGCATTATTTTTAATCAACTCATCCAGATCATTTGCCAATGAAACATTTTGGCCGTTTACCTCATTGAATAAATCCACTAGCTTCACTAAATCGTAAACACTTGCTTCTTCCTGAATACCAATTTTACATTCCCTGTCGTTCAATTGAAATGACAGTAATTTCATATTTCCACCCCTTAAATAAAATTATTTCAAAACACTGTCAATACTTTGACAACGCTTCCAATGATAATAAAAAATAATTGTTTACTATGTAGCCTTTAAATAACAGCACCTCTTAGTTCATTATAATAAACTAAGTTTTATTTAATAAACTATTTACAGTTTATCATATGCATAGTCATTGTCAAATAATTTATAATTTCTCCATATGTTTTACAATTCTACACGTAAAACGTATATTATCTTGTTACTTTTTAAAAAATCACATGCCTAGGACATGTGATCCTTCCGAATTTCTTATTTCCCGTTGGCCAAACCGCCGTCAATTATAAAAGAACTTCCCATCATAAAGGTCGACTCATCTGAAGCAAGGTACAACGCCGCATAGGCTATATCAATCGGTTTACCAAGCTTTTTAGTAAGCTGCCTTTTTTTAATGGATTCAACTATTGCATCTGGATTTTCTGAGTTGGCAATATATTTTTCAACAAACGGGGTATAGATAGTCCCCGGCATCAATGCATTCACACGGATGTTATACTTCGCATAGTCGACCTGCATGGCTTTGGTCATTGACAAAACGGCACCCTTTGTTGCAGCATATGCTGTTCGTTCAGCTACACCCATTTGTGCAATAGACGATGACATATTAATGATGGAGCCTTTTTTCTCATTCATCATATGTTTAACAGCATACTTCGACATCAAATATACACCGTTTACATTAACGTTCATAACCTGATTCCATGTATCACACGCAATATTATCCATTCTACCGACACTACTGATACCAGCATTATTAAACAAGACATCTATCTTCCTATATTTTTTTATTACTAAATTTACAAATTTTTGCACTTCTGCTTCCTGTGTTATATCTACCTGGTAAAAACCTGCTTCTCCATTTTGTTCTTTAATTTTATTCATTGTTTCCTTACCATTATTTTCATCAATATCGACAAGTATAACGACAGCTCCCTCTTTCGCAAATAATAAAGCTGTTTCTCTTCCGATTCCGGACCCGGAACCAGTTATAACAGTCACCATATTTTTTAACCGCAAAACAGTATCCTCCTTTTTTTGTATACTTTACAGTTTCTCTTCAACATTTGATTTTCTGTTAAATAACTTCAGAATCAACGGCATTAATAATGTAATAATTGCTAAGACTATTAACGTTCCAGAAATAGGTCTTGTGAATACCGAGAAAAAATTACCATCCGTTAATGCCAATGTTCTTCTTAAGTTTGATTCCATCATCGGGCCCAAAATCAACGCTAAAATTACCGGGGAAGCAGAAAATCCATATTTCAACATAAAATAACCAATAATCCCTGAAACAAGCATTACATAAACATCAAACATATTATTATTGATTGAGTAAGAACCAATAGCACATAATACCAAAATAACTGGCATTAATATCGTTTTTGGGATGTTTAATACTTTAATAAATAGGCGCACACCTACTAAACCTAATAGAATAATAGTTAAATTAGCTAGGATCATTCCAATAAATAAGGAATAAACCATTTCACCATTTTGTTGGAATAACTGTGGCCCCGGCTGCAAACCTTGAACCATTAAAGCTCCCAACATAACGGCTGTAACCGCATCACCAGGAATTCCTAATGTAAGCAACGGAATCATTGCACCACCTGTTGATCCATTGTTTGCAGCTTCAGGAGATACAACCCCTTCCAGATTCCCTTCTTTAAACTCTTTTTTATGTTTAGTGACATTTGAGGTAACATTATAAGCAACGAAAGCACCAATGTCCCCGCCAGCGCCGGGTATCATTCCAATAAATGCACCAATACCAGCAGAGCGCAATATTGTACCAATAATCGCTTTAAATTCAACCCATTTTAATTTTATTTTTTCTACCTTTTTAATCACATAACCTTTTGAAACGGCTTCTTCCAATGATTGAAATGCTTGAGCGGCAGCGAACAAACCAATCATTACAGGAATGAAATCTATTCCACCTGTTAAATTATAGTTATCAAAAGTAAACCGTGGAAAACCATTGATTGGGTCCGTACCTATGGTAGCAATTATAAGACCAATAAACCCGACTATTAATCCTTTAACTAAAGATTTTCCTGCAACACTAGTTATAACTGCTAAGCCAAATAAAGCCAGTGCAAATGTTTCCTGAGCACTAAAATTCAAAGCAAATTTTGATAATTGGGGGGCTACGAAAATTAAAAGAATAACACTTAATATACCTGCTATCCCAGAAGAAAGTGTTGCAGCTGTAAGAGCTTTATACGCCAACCCTCTTTTTGTCATTTCATACCCGGCAATAGCAGTAGCTGCTGAAGAAGGTGTACCGGGTGTTCTAAGTAAAATAGCTGCAATAGAGCCTCCATAAATACCACCAAAATAAACTCCTATTAGCATTAAAATTCCGGGTAGTGGTTCCATTCCAAATGTAATTGGTAATATTAGAGCAACCCCCATTGTTGCAGTTAAGCCGGGAAGTGCACCAATTGAAACCCCTATAATACAACCTAATATAACTGTTAAAATAGGGCTTATACTAAAAAAATTTCCAATTGCTTGTGTAAATAGTTCCATATTCAGCCACCTTTCTAAAGTAAAAACCCTGTTGGTAAAGGAACATTAAGTAGTTGTTGAAAAAATACAAATAAAAAAAATGCAACCCCTGCTGGTACTGAGACCAAATAAATTACTTTTTTAACGTGATTCATCCAAAGGAGCATAACTAAAAACAAAATCGAGCTTAAATAGAATCCTAGAATTGGAATTAATACTGCATAAATAATAAACAACAATATAAATAATAAAACCTTTTTTGAATTCGGATTAGGCTCTTCATTACTAATAAATACACTTTTACAAAATAAAATTATACCAAGGGCTATAAGCAAAACCGCATAAATTCTGGGCATAAATGCTGGCCCGGTTATTGATCCAGGTACGTCTGGAAAACTTAGAGTATAATAATAAGTTATACCTCCAAATATTATAGTTAATATACTAATTAAAATATTTTGTGGTTTCACAGTATCCACCTCTCTTTAAATAGATAAATCCACATAGGTAATATGCTATAACATACTACCTCAATTCTGGTACGATATACGCTGACTTTCCATCATTAATCAATACATCAACCAGATTTTTTGCAGCAAGCATTGCGATATCCGCCCTTGTTTTATGGGTGGCTGTTCCGATGTGAGGTAAAGCCACAACATTATCCATACTTAATAAAGGATTGTCTGGAGAAGTAGGTTCTTGATCAAAAACATCTAATCCAGCTGCTGCAATTTCCCTTTCCCAAAGCGCTTGTACCAGTGCATTCTCGTTAACAGTTTGCCCCCTGGAAATATTGATAAATATTCCTGTTTTTTTCATCAATTTAAAGTGTTCAAATGTAAAGTAGTGTTTTGTTTGTTCATTTAATGGTAGTAGAAGCAATACAAAATCAGATTCTTTGAGTAAACCTTCCAAATTTTTATATGTAACCCCTATTTCATCTTCCAATTCTAAATTTTGTTTCCGATTATGGTATAGAACATCCATATTAAAACCTGCAATTGCTCGGCGTGCTACTACCTGTCCAATTCTACCCATACCAATAATTCCGAGTGTGGTACTATGAACGTTTAATCCAAACAACGGAGTATCATCTCCACCTTTCCAACCCCCATTTTTCACATAATTGTTTAACTCGGGAATTTTTCTGGCAGTAGCGATCATCAATCCAAATGCTAAATCTGCCACAGCATTATCTAACACATAAGGGGTATTTGTTCCGATTACATTTCTTTTCTTCATTTCTTCCAAATTAAAATTGTTGTATCCAACTGACATGTTGCTAACAACTTTTAGATTAGAAGCTGCTTGCAGAAATTCTTGATCGACACTTCCCCCTGCAGTTAAAATGCCTTCAACGTCTTTTATTTCATCATGAAATTGCTCCTTTGATAATTTTTCTCCTTCTTTACTTTTTCGATAATCACAATGTCCTGCAATGTATTCCTCGACTTCTTGAGGAATTGGTTTATTAATATAAACTTTCGGTTTCATGCATAAATGCTCCTTATCCAAGATTTTTATAGTAAATAATATGGAACTACTCTATACGCATTATTATGAGCGTACAGAGCAATTCCAGCTTTAAAGTGTTATTTCGCGATATCTAGTTTCTCTATAAGTGGTTTAAATAATTTACTGCTGTCTTCCATCTGCTTCCCAAAATCCTCACTTCCCTTGGTTACAATACCAAGTCCATTGTTTTTCATAAATTCTTTAAATTTATCTGATTCTGCTGCTTTTAAGAATGCTTCTTCGAGTTCTTTCACAACATCTTCAGGTGTACCTTTGGGTGCAACAACACCTCGCCATGCCCCAACATTTACAGTTTCAACACCAGCTTCCTCTAGCGTTGGAACATCAGGAAGAGCTTCTGAACGTTTATCAGACATAACAGCTAATGTTTTTAATTTACCTGCTTCAACCTGAGTCATTACTTCTCCCGGGCTAACTGTTACAGCTTCGATGTGACCACCTAACAGAGAAGTGATTGATGGAGCTGCACCATCAAATGGTACAAATTCAATATCAATTTCATTTGCATCTGCAAAAGCTTCAGCTGACAGATGCCAAATAGCTCCAAATCCAGAACCACCCACACGAATTTCTCCAGGATGCTCTTTTGCATAGTCAACGAATTCCTGAACCGTATCATATGGAGCATCAGCGGGAACAGTTATTGCCGACGGATCAAAGTTCAACTGAGCAACCGGATCAAAATCTTCATATGTGAAATCAGCTAACCCTAAATGAGATAGAAAACTTAACTCCACTGTTGCAAATGTCAACGTAAGACCATCTGGCTTAGCGGCAGCGCCTTCAGCCATTCCGACAGCTCCGCCACCGCCTGGTTTATTTACAACACCAATGGATGCATCCAATTCCTTTTCTGCTATTTTAGCAATTGACCTGGCAACCGCGTCAGTACCCCCACCTGCAGCATGTGGTACAATTAGTTCAATAGTACTCCCAGCAAGACTGCTTTCATTCTCAGCACTTGATGCCGAATCCCCGGAACTACAAGCGCTTACAAATGTAAGTAATATAATTAAAAATAGCCCAAATACCTTCTTCATGAAAATTTCCCCTCTCTTATTTATTAATAAATTTAATGCTTATAAAAAAGCAAGTTATTGTTCAAAAATTTAAGTATTCTTTATGTGTCCGCTGATTTTGGATAGCTTATTTGCTAGATCAGTAATTTCAACTGTTGCTTTTTCTTTTTTTCTAGTCCAACTAGATTCCGTCATCGTACAGCTAATTCCATAAACAATTTGGTTACTATAATCGTATATAGGTGCTGCTACACAATAAAATCCCTCTGCACCTTCCTGTTCTTCAATAGCGTATCCGACCTTTTTCGCCTTTAAAATTTGCTTCCATAAATTATCAATATTTTCTACGGTACGTTCAGTCTTTTTTACAAAGTTAATTTCGGAAAATTTGGATTTTAACTCTTCGTAACTAAAATCTATTAGCTGAATCTTTCCAATTGCTGAAGCATAAGCTGGAAAACGCGTTCCCGGATCTGTAACAAGCTTTACAGGTGAACTACCTTCCTCTCTTCCTATATAAAACACCTCACCACCAATAAGTTTTCCTAATTGAATATGTTCATCAATAATTTTTATTGTTTCTTTCGCTTCCTTTGAGAACGCTTCCAAAATATTAAATTGATTTAAGTACGTTGATCCCATAAATCCTAATACAGATCCCAATGCATATGTTTCACTTTTTTCTTTATTAATCCACCCAAGAGTTTCTAATGTATGTAACAGTGAATACATTGAGCTTTTATTAATTCCAAGCTTGTTTGATAAATCTATTAACCTGAGTTGTTTTGGATGATTAGCGATTTGTTCAATTATTAGATTCGCTTTTTCCAATGCTGGAACCCAATACTTTTTCTTTACCACTCTTAACCCCTTTCTTGTTTATTATAATAAACTTAGTTTGTTTTTATAAACTTTTTATCATTGTAACAGAATTCATATAATTGTCAATAATTATAATAAATTTTATCTAGAGAGGTTTATTTTACCATTCCTCATCAGTCAGAACCCCTTCGGTAGAAAAAACAGTAAGCATCAAACGCCTGTCATTTTTCAAAAAACCAAATTTTCTTCCAAAAGGGTCTACCTGGACGTGGTATTCTCATTAGTCTGACAGGATAGTAGGTTTTAGAAAACTTGGTATTCGCCAATTCTTCGTGACGAATGCCCAAGTGGACTTTTGCAGACAGAAACCGAATTATACGTTTCTGTTATAAAGGAAGAGAGATATTGGATATAGTCGTTATTAAAAAGCTAATTGGGAAACACATTGTAAAACGAAGAAAAGAATTAAAATGGACACAACGAAGGTTGGCGGATGAGTCCGGCCTAGATGAAAAAAATATTGACAGATTTGAAAGGGGGAAAATAAATCCATATACGTCTACTTTTATTAAACTTGCCGTAGCACTGGAGTTAGATGTAAATCAAATACTTAAAGATATTCAACAAGAATACAACTCTTCTGACAAACAATAATCCCAGTTTTTCTTTCAACTACATCCTCGACAATTATCCGATTCACAATCTTCCTTACCATCATCTCAGGATCCGCAGAGTTTATTTCCTACTACTACCCCATAAAGGAGCAATCACATGGACAACAAAATATCTGTTGAAGAAATCCTCGAACAAAACGAGCGGCGGATTCATTATCAAATCAAAAAAATGAACATCCGCGATCCGCACAAGGAATACTTTCAGGAAGGCCTAGTCGCACTCTGGAATGCCTATGAAACCTATCAGCCCGACAAAGGCCCCATGGCAACATACTTCAACTATACAATCAGGAACCGACTGATTGACCGCATGCGGAAAGAAAATAAGCATACCGAAATGCAGCGAAAAGCCATTCACGAGCAGCTAATACAAGCCTCCGACGGCAACCATCATTCCGAACAATCCAAAGCGACCATCCCACTGGTCCATACGTACAACTTCCCAATCAATGATCCTGACTTTTGGAAACAAATAAAAACACACCTGACCGAAAATCAATGGAAATGGGTGTATTATCATATTATCGAGGACATGCCCTATAAGGACATTGCCATCACAGAAAATACAACCGTTGATGCGGTAAAAAGCTGGGGGAAACAAGTAAAGAAAAAATTGAAAAGTCCCCAATTCCGCAAAACTATCCATTTGGAAATATCCTCAACAAAATAAAATATCATCTTCACAAGGAGCGAACCCACATGAACTATTTAAAAGAATTGAACGCATTTTATCAGCAAATCATCTTTAATCCACTTTCCGGATCGGCTGTTGCCCTTTGGAACACATTAATGCATTTCAATAATTTATGCGGATGGCAGGAGACTTTTTCAGTCGCCGCCTCCGTCATTGAGTTACAGTCAGGAATCAAAGGAACTTCGTTTAAACGGGCACGAGATGAACTGCAGGAAAAAGGCTATATCCACGTAACATCACGCAGCGGTAACCAGGCTGCAGTTTATCGAATGATTTCGCAATTTAAATTAATGGACCAAAGTACTGTTTGCACGGAGCAAGTGATTATTGCATTCAATTTGTACCACCTTTGCAGTTCTTTTTACCATTGTTTGCGGAGAAGTTTACCATACTTTGCGGAACTGTTTACCATTAAATCCCTCTCAATTCCGGTGATCACAGCCATCGGATTGACAAAGTTGTGCAACTTTTTTGATCCATTTGTGACAAGAGAATGAACCAGTTAATCCACTCACTTAAATAAAACACTATCTTAACCACAGCTTTAGCTGCTTGCCCTTGACCGCCGTGCCACTTCTTAGTGATCGCCGGAAGGGGTCGGGGCCCATAGCCATCAAGCTAACAAAAACGATGCTTTATAAAGCCTATCTTTTTGTTAGTTTTCCGTACCTATTTCTTCGTGTGTTCTAAAATAAGACATGACAAACTAAGCCCTACAAAAAGGACCTTTTAAAATATACGGATATTCAGTTTCACGATCTTATGCTACAGAAGATACACTTTGTTTATAGGCAATATGAAGAATGTCAAACACGGTTTTCTTCTGTTGTTTATGACACTTCCTTCCGTTTATAGATATGCTTTTGTATATTCTTTTGAGCACCTTGACAAGATTTTCACCCTCGCTGATTACCGTTTGCGAAACGGTCAGACTTTCTTTTGCGATATCAATAGATTTGTATTCACTTACCTCCATCTGATACTGCTGATAGAGCATTCTTCGACACTGAAAGGCAACGGATGAGCACAAGAGTAGTTGGATGAATGTGCCGTATAAATGGCATTCAAAGCGTTCCTTTTTCATTTTCTTTACCTCTTGTATCTTGAATAATGATTTCCATGTCTTAAAAAGAATTTCTATTTGCCATCTCAAAGAGTACAGTGAGTACATTTCTTCCTTTTTTACCATTCCCTGTGGTATATTGGTGGCAAATATATTCACAGAGATATTTCTCTGAGCGGAAAGGGTGCTTTTTCTTTTCTTCTTTTTTTGACCTAAGTGCTCCTTCCGCTTTTCTTTTTGTTCTTCAGTCAGTTTTGTAACAACGATTCGTGCAATGAGTGGCTTCTTAGCTTCTGCTCCTATCCGCACCTGGGTCAACTCGGTTACTTCCCCTGGTTGTAACGATTCCGTGACCTTGTTTACATTTACCTTTTCCCATTGTCCATCATCATTTTGTTGGTAAAGATTCGTATCGTTTCTTATTCTAGAAACAAAGAAAGCACCTTTTTTGGCAATCATTGATAAATTTTCCTGTGAGAAATAGCCTAAGTCACGCAGACATAAATCGTCCGGTTGAATATCATCCTGAATGGTTTTGGCATAGCTAATGTCACTTTCTTTTCCGTTTTGTATATGAAGGTGACGGAACACTCCTTCGTATAATTCATACTCGAGTTGAACCTTAACCCCCGTACCATTTGGCCCTTCATATCCCGTATAATCAGAAGGAAGATCAAATGAGGAGGAATCCAAAATTCGAATTCTGTTAAACAGATGTCTTTCCACAATAGATTGAGAACCGGACACCTGATTTAACCATAAAGATTTAAAAATCCGTCTCATGAATTCTACTGCCTCCGTATTGAAGCGTTGATTTAATCCTTCCGTTGAAATCTCCAAATCAAAAAATGAGCAAAGTTGTGCACAAAGTTCATTCAGAGTTTTATTCCCAAAAGATTCACCCAAAAAAGAACATAGCTGATAAAAATATTCCGGTTTCAATTTTGTATTTCTTTGCATAAAATCTACTTCTTTTGCCGACTGACGAATTTTTTCGCTGGAAAGTTTACGTTCTATTTCTTGAGCAAAAAACTCTAACTCGTTACTTGCGTTTACTTTAGCAGACATGAAAAAACCTCCCAAAAGTGTGTTCTATCTTTTGGGAGAAATGATAGGAAAAATATGGGTTATGCCCAAGTGATGTGCTTAACTTGATGGCTATGGGGTCGGGGCCCCACCAGCGGAACTTAGAAGTGATTGTCCGTGGTACGCTATTGATGCGAATGAGCCTCAAGGCTTTATTTCTGTCATTCGCCATCAAAACCACTACCACGGACACAAACAAGGTCAAGGGTGGTGGGAATGTTGCTAAACACTACAGCATGTTTTCATTTGGCAATGGTGGGTGCTATGTCTTTCTTCATCACTGGTAAACTCATCCGCAAACGCTGGTACATTCCTCCGCAAAGTGTGGTAAGAAGAACCGCACAACTGGTAAAAATCGTCCGCAATACTCAAATAATTCAGATGAACCTTTCCTATGCCTCTTTCAGTCGAACCCTGTAAGCCACCTATACTTCATTTGCTAACACAACTCTTTTTTGCAACTTACGTTTTTTATGATAGGATATTACTAACCAATATATGGATAAATTGATTAATAATTTTCGAAAGGATGAGAAGATGTCAATCCCAAATAACTTTAGAGCTGATGAGGCGTACTTACTAGGAATGCTTTATGGCAAAGGTGATCTCTTGTTTAATGATACTGGCCATGAAGGCAGAATAGTCCTTAAAATAAAATTCAGAAGGCCAAGTGTTGAAGCTTTAAGATCTGACAACATCAGCGTACCTCAAATGACATCAATACATAATGAACCAATTCAGGTTAGTGTACATCAGGAATTTGTCCAACTTGCAAATGTGGTAGAACGTTTGCTAGGAACACAGGTTACATTAAGGATGCCGAGAACGGGTGGTAGAAGAAGTTCAAATACAAGCTGGGAAATGAAACAGATGAGGTTAGAAACTGATAACATTTCAACAACATCTGGTATTTTAGGAAGATTATTCGATTCAACACAGATTACAAGAGACACTATCAACCACATCCCTCAGTACCTTTTTGATAACAATATTTCCAGGAACAATGTATTATCATTTATCCAAGGTTTTTGTGATGCATGTGGATTGCCACCAAGTGAAGTTTCTTCCTATCGCGGAGGCAATGATCAAAGAGTACAATTGGAACCTAATTGGAAGAGATGGCATGTCCCTCTCGAGGTACTAAGACTATTCCAAGAGAAATTAGGTATCCCTGTTCAATTTATTAATTTTGGACACCCTCAAGTAAGAGGGTTAAGTTCTTATAGAGGTCAAAACCACCAAATTAGAATTTTTCTAAATGCTATTGATGAGCCCATATTCAGACTAGACTTTAAACAAACTGCTTTTCAGGAACTGTTGAACAACTATGGAATACACCCAGATAAAAATAACCGACCATTGTATCCGGATACGGGTGCAATTCACTTTAATATAACAAGAAGTACTAATGATCCTTTTAATGACCCAGATTTACCCGCTGAACTTACTAACATAAAATTAGACGATAGTAGAGGCAGAAATAGAAACCAATTTAATTTACAAATTGCTAAACTATTACAACCAAACTTATTTCCTAATGTTTCAATCAATAAAATATAAGGTGTGATAGTAATGGCTGAAAAGGATTTATATCTACCTATCAAAAAATATTTAGAATATAAATTAAATTTATGTGGATATGATAAAGTTTATGTAGAAGTTACTGGAGAAAAAAATATATCTAATATAATTTACGAAAAATTTGAACACCAATTTTCAGTATTAGATAAAAGATTTTTTCCTGACCTTATAGCATCATTTAAAAACAATGCCAGAAATTACTCAATCACTATAGAAGTAAAAGACGACCCTTTAACAGTAAGAGATTTATTTCAAGCACTTAGTTACGGGAAAATATTAAGAAGTAAAAAGTCATTTTTAATTTCAAACTATAGTTTACCTGACCAAATACGATACTTCTTGGATGATCGACCGGATTTACTTAAATATGGTCATGGCGGGAGATTGTACATTGGTAAAATTGAGAAAAACGAAATATTAGACGGGCACTGGTTCCCAGAAAATCCGTTTTAAAAAAAGTAAAGTACTTCATATGTACTTTACTTTATTTTAATTCCCGACAATAATTTCTTTGTTTTATCATCAAAATTATGATTATTTTTCTTTATAAAAGTTTTAATTCTGTTATGAAACTGTATTCACGTATAGATTAGTTCCTAAGTTTAATTTAATTTCATTTTTCTCTTGTTCTGTTATCTCATAAATAAAATATACGATTTCATCAGCTTCTTTAACTTTTTCACTAATAGATTTCTTTATATTATTCCGATTTTGATTAAAGTAATTAAAATAGTTGTCCATATCATCAATACTCTTTTTTGAATCTAGATTTTTCAAAAATACATAAGGGCTGTACTCATTGAGCAATATTTCATTCAATTTTAAAATACAGTCTACTACTTCAATTAATGTTGATTGTTTGTTAATATTTTTCACTGGTATATTTCCAATATATGGTTTATCCATGTGAATTGTCAACTTTGACCGGTTATTAATAGTATTTTGGAAATAAAAATTTATTAATTCAGAATTCATAATTCCTAACACATATTTATAATTGAAAACTTGTTCAAATTCATTCAATAGAGTTAAATTGTTAACAGTATCTAAAGCAAACCTGCCCTGATTATCATATGTCGCCACAATTCTTTTTGCTACATTTTGTACCATAATTTTTTCACTTTTATCTAGCAACCGAAGATCCGTTTCATTAAAATAGCTTTTATTTATAAATAACTCTGGTTTTTTTGTTTTAAACTGACCAATATCTCTACCCCTGTATGCGTGAATTATTTCAGTAGCATCACTAGATAGTTCCGTTTTAAACAATGGAGATTTAGCACTAATACTTTTTCCGCGAGGCATGATACTAATATCTCGAAGTTTTATAGTATTTTTTTCTATTTTGGATGCTATCCTACTTAATGAATTATCTAGAAACAAAGGGAATATATTCCATTTAAACAAGTATTTATATTCAAGTGTATGTTTAACAAAGTTCCCCCCCGTAGTCTCATTTAATATTTCAACTGGCTCCTCCTCATCAGCCTGCCCTTTTTGAACAATTAAGATAACCATTTCCAAGCCTACATCACTGAATGCTTTCCCAATGTTGATAATTGACTTTACGCTACAGTTATTTAATATAAATTGGCGGAGCTTTTTATAACTGTCTACCCTGAGTATGGAATTTGGAATTATAAAGCCTAAATAACCACCTTCTTTTAATATATCTATCGATTTCCTAATAAATAATGCAGCACTATTGAGTGTACCAGTTACTTCATTATCTGACATTGTAATATCTTGATAGTTTGCCTTCATTAATTCCTTAACATCTTTCTTGAGTGTTGCATTGTAAGGAGGGTTTCCGATTATTACATCTATCTTTTTATTTATTTCAGTATTTAAAAAATCTTGATTGAAAATCTTTAAATTTTTTAATTCCAGCTCATTATGAGTTAACAATAAATTTAACTTTGTTAGATTTACACAAAAAGGATCAATATCTACACCATAGAAATTATTCTCTAGTATTTCAAGTTGCTTTTTCTTATCTTGGAAGTTGAATTTTTTAATAATATGTTTATAAGACTCTGAAAGAAAACTTCCTCCGCCAGAAGAAGTTTCCAAAATTTTATCATCGCATCCTATTGGAATCCTTTCCAAAATCATATTAATATACTTTCTATCACTAAAATATTGCCCAAGAGCTTTTCTTATTTCTTTATTTTGACTTTTTTCGTATAGGCTTCCGACAATATAATCAATATCTAAAAAAAACTGCAAATTCTTAGTTTCGTTATATAAATCATGTATAGTATTAGCATTTAATTTATATCTCTGTTTAAGAGGAAGTAACTCCAAAATACCATAGTTGACATCTGGTTCCTTCCCCATAATTATATCAGTTAGTAACTCCAGATCTATTTTACGCTTTTCTTTTTCTGATATAGCTTTATAGAGAATAAATCTGGTTAATATCTTTATGCCTACTCTCAAGGCCTCGTCATAAATAGCCTGTTGATTAATATCTTCTTTCTGTTGTTGGGCATCTACGATTTCTTTAACAATTCTATCTCTATAATAATTAATAATATTACTTACATTTCTTAAATCGGTTGCCATAATATCACCTTTCATTTTATAAAAAAACTAGGTGGCACTTACCCACCACCTGAGTTGAGCTCATTTTATTTTTGAAAATTAATAATAAATTGATTAGTATGATTTATAACAAATTTATAGGGATAGCCAAATGGGTAAATTACTTTTTGTGATTGGATTAAGGTTGTTGTTCCCAAATACACATAACCTATTTCACCCATAATACCAACAATATCCCCTGATATATCCTTTTCTTTTTTATTTACTGTGAAATCACTTATTACGATTGAACAATATCCATTTGTTTTTAATTTACTATAAGTTGACGCCATTACATCTTTTATAAGTTGTAAATAACCATCGTAACTTTCTTGATTTCCAATATCGCTTTCCAGGTCTGAGTAATACTCAACACCTTGTCGAAACTGGCTACTATCACTTCGTACACCCTTTCCATCATTTTTTAAAATACTGTGATAAGGTGGTGATGTCACACAATAATCAAGCTCTGGAATATCATCTTCATCGATTCTATTTGTTGAATCACCTTGGATCAGGTAATGACTAGCCGACTGGCTCCTATTAATTTTTTCTCCTTCATAAATAATATCTGTATTTAAAACTAGGAAGTCATTTAGTCTTTTAGCAGAAAGTGAAACATATTCTTCACTCAAATCAATTCCTATACTTCTATTTCCTGTGTACTCAGCTGCAATAGCTGTAGATGCAACACCGAGAAATGGATCAAATATTATTGCAGAGTTTTCTCTACCAACAAATTTTTCAATTAACAATTCTATATCCAAATAACTATATGTTGCTGGATGTTGCTTTCCAATTGAATCTACTCTGGTTTTAGAGTATAAAACCTTAGGTACTGTTACCCTATGATTAGTATCCTTTTCTTTAGGAAAGTATAAATTATGGTTTGCATTATTTTTTTGATTTGATTTATAAAAAATAAGAACATATTTTTTAGAATTAGAATTTATATCGGCAAAATTATTTGATGTAAAGTCATTTTTGTTTATGGCAGTTATCTTTCCTTTGTATTCAAACCCACATTTTATATGATAATGAATTATATGGTTAGAAACATCTATAACATTACCATTAATTACAATGTGCTCATCCGCAATCACTGTAGTATACTTTGAGTTTTCTAAATTATCATAAACTTTTTCTGTTAATTTTGATAAAATATCTTTAACGAATGATTTATAACCTTCCATGTTTGGTTCTGTTTCTTTTATGTAAAATTGGTTCTTTATCAACTCATCAAAAAAAGTAACTACTAACTGATAGCTTGTGTTAGTTAGATTTAGAACTTCATCTATATTAGATAGTCTATTCAGGTTAAAAACCGGTGAATGCTCTCCAAGATTACTATACACATTTTCAACTAGTTCTTGGTTTAAAATTCCCCCTAACTCATATAAAGACAAAACGCCTTTATCGTTATCATTATCAGTAAAAAATCGTATTAAGTTAGAGCAAATTCCTTGGGTTAGATTTTCCTTAAATTCCCACACACTTGCCGTTAATGGGATCCATTCTTTACCGGTTAATTTATTTAGTTTATTTCTCGTGTCAAATTTACCTCGTGCTTCACCTTTCCAAATTCCATACGTACCTATTTGATCTCCTACTTTGTGATTTGTATTATCTACTATTTGTTTCAAAAAACCCACCACCAATTCTCACCAGAATATTAAATTTATAGGTTCCAATGTCGATTATTAGGATATGCTAATTTATACCATGATTTAGTCCAAGATTTAAAGACAAAAAACAACTAAATTTATAAACACCTAACTCATAAACAGTACATGAAAGCATATCTATTTTCAATTAAACATTTAGACTTCCTTTTTCTCTATTTTGCTATGCCAAACATAACTGGTTGTGTTACTTTTTGTTCAAATAACATAATGAAGGTTTATATTATTGAAACTATATCCACTGATAATGATTATTTTCCTATAAATTTTAACTACGACAAAATCCAGGAGTTTTTCACTACATCTCTCTTAGTAACGTCAATAGGAAACGGGGTATCCCTATAGTCTACAACACAGCCATTACTTTCCCAGTGAAAATAATAATTAACAAAATGGTTATTGTATGATTTTTGATTTTGGTGTCTTTCTAATTGTTTTGTTGTAAAGAATAAAGCTTTATATGTATCTTTCCATTCAGCTATATATACATGGAAATCATATTGTTGTATTTTCCTGTCATCTTCTTTATGCCAGGAACAACAAATTTTGTTAGGTTCATCCATTTCTCCCTTGTAATCACGCGAAGTACTAATTTTCAACTTAGCATCTCGACCATCCTGAAGCTTTAAATGTAAAGTATTGTATCTAATTCTTATAATTCCCAAACCTTCGTTATTTGCTTTCAAGTTGTTAATAACAAAATTAATAGCTTTCCTTCTATCTAAACGCTTGTTTGGTTCATTACTATTTTTAGCTGTTTCTTCATTTAACAAATATTCATTAGGTTTTTCACTTAATAAATAATCAACATGGTCGATTGGCTTTGTGTTAATCTCTTTTATGTCGTTATATACCTTTGTCAAATGGTCAAAAGAAGCTTCAGTAATAAATATAGTTGCAGCAGCATCCTTTGTAGCTAGCAAAGTACGTACAATTAGTTTATCAGTCTGAGAGGCTTCCTTATTTTCATTTAGCCAATTTTCATATAGAACCCCAAGGTTCAATATATTCATTTTAATCCCCCCTATTTAATTCGAAATTCTTTTAAAATACTTTTAAGTCTAGTATATAACTCGCATTTAATATTAGCAAGATTATTTTTTGTCTATCTTGCTTAAATAGCCTATTTTTATTTAAAAAAAGCCTTATCCAACCTTATGCCGGAACAGACTTTATCCCTCACATTTCAAAATGATAGAATATTTATTTAACTACCATAGATTTCACCTTATCGAGAAATACTTAATAGAGCATAAAGTTGAGCGTTTATATCCTATGATCTATGTTTTTTTAAGAAGATAGAGGTCAATAACCAACTAAATATATTTGAAGTATGGTTATACAATTAATTGATAAAGTTGTATCTGAACATTGGAACAGGGGGTGACAGTGAAAAAGAAAAGTCCTGCTCCAAAGTGGAAGAAGTCTACAAGCTAAATCACTATGATGCGGATAAATTTGCAAAAGCTCTGGACCAGTTTGAACCTGCTGGATGGACTCCCATGACCAAAGCGATAAAACAAGTGGAGAAAGATTTTGCATCATTGGATGGAGAAAACAATACAACGATTATTTATGTTGTCAGTGATGGTGTTGAAACATGCGGCGGTGACCCGGTGGATGCCATTCAGTCTCTTGATAAATCGGGTATTGATCCGGTTATCAGTATTATCGGCTATCAAGTGCATAATGAAGGATTAAAACAGCTTAAAGAAATGGCAAAAGCATCAGAAAGGCGTTACATCAATGCCAAAACACAAGAGGATTTAACCGCAGAGTTTGAACAAACAGTGGATATGTCGGAGCTTTGGCAAGAATGGCAAAGTGATTCAAAAGATATTATCAAGGATTTACATAGTACCATTAAACACCAGCTGTATGACTGGAATAACAATGAAAAGGAAAAACAGTACCGGCAGCAGGAAAATTTAAAATACGCTTTAAAATATCTGTCTGATAATGAGATTATTGACCATGAAATCCGCTCGGCATTTTCCGATGAATATCGGGGTAATTATTTAAACATTTCGGATGAACGGGGAGAAATTTATTCCAATTTGTATGATATCAACTATGAAACTTACACCGATAAATTTAATGAAGTGGAAAAACGATTTGAGGAAGCCCAGGATTAAATCATAAGCAATGCGAATGAAGATATTTAACGTCTCGTGGAAAATCGGTTTTGAAAAAAGGTGTCAGTCCCCCACTTCTCTAATGTGTTAACACTTCACTGTACTGGGGGACAGGCACCAACCTTCAATTACCTATTTGAATGTATTGTGTACTATCTATTCATCTCCATCATACACGGCTACTAAACGACCTTGTACTTCTCTAGCTTCTAATTTTTCAATACCTTCAGGGATGTCTTTAAATTTAATCTTCGTTAATTTTGGATTCAGTTTGCCTGCTGCCATTAATTCATATATTTCAGCAATATCCTGAGGTGTTCCACCCACATTTGCTAATAATTTCTTAGCGCCTGTGATAAATGAAGTCGTATTAATTGTAGTTTCTAATTTCCCCATCCCTACTAATACGACAGTCCCGCGTGGTTTAACTACCTCTAATGCATCTGAAGTGGTTTTTCCAAATCCAGCATAATCCACAATTAAGTCTAAGTCTTTGTCTGCTAAATCTTTAATATCGGATACAACTTCTACTGCACCGATTTCCTTAGCTAATTCACGCGCTTTCTCACTCACATCTGCTGCATAAATATTCTTAATTCCTTTTGCTACAGCAGCTTGCAATGCAAATTGACCTAATCCGCCAATACCTATTAAGGCAACGTTCATATCAGGTGTTGCTTGCCCTACATTGAATAAAGCTGAGTACGAAGTCATTCCCGCGTCTGTTGCTGAAGCTGCCATTTCTATTGAAAGTTCATCAGGAACATGAACTAAATCCTCTGCTGGTGCAAGAATTTTTGATCCGAAACCACCATCGTAATGATATCCTGGATTCGTTCCAGATGGCCCAGTTGGACATATAGCGACACGATCTCCTACTTTAAAATCAGTAACTCCTTCTCCTACTTCTGAAATTGTTCCAGCATTCTCATGACCCATAATAACTGGCGGATGCATTAATGCCATCCAACCTTCATCCTCGAGAGTCCCCACGTCAGAATGGCAAAGGCCTACTGCTCCGGTGTCAATCACTACACGTCCGGAATCTGCCTTAGGCTCTTCTTGTTCCACAAGCTTAAGTGGCTCGTGTGTCTTAGTAAATTGCCAACCTTTCATAATATCTCCACCTTTTTATTTAATAACTTTCGTTAAACTAATTTAACTATAACAGAGTCAGAATTTGTATGTCTAAGCTTACATCTTACCTTTGATATCTAGTGAAGATTGTTCTTGGTGCCAGTCACCTCTCAGACCATGAAATGCGCTTAACTTCAGTTTGTATGAAAGGAAACAGGCATCATGCTCTATCTCGATAGATATAATAAAGCATAAAAATAGAGGGTTTTTTTAACCTTTTGTAAAAGGTGTCATTCCCCCACTTCTCTTGGATAGTATGGGTTTGGTTTAAAGTAAAGAGTAAGAGTAATTAAATCGAAAAGGAGTCCAACTGTACATAGATATACTATTCCTAGAAACACTTTCCCCTCATTAAATTTCCTCAATTCTTCAATAACTTTTATCTTATTTCAGTAGAAACTGGCTTAAGAAAGAAAAGTCCAGAAGTTTCATTGTATTCTTCAACCACAGCAGTAATATGAAGATTTTGTCCCATACCAATATTTTCTGGTATTTCAGAACCAGTAAGCTTTAAATCAAAAATATTGACATCTTCGAACTTAAAGCTAGGTCCAATAGCAGTTGTCTCACTATAATCACCAGCATAAATTAAAATGTCATATCTTGTTGTATAATCCTCATGTTGCATCATATGTGCAATATTTCCATCAAATTCAATGGTTCTACCAGCATATTTTTTTGCAAATTCACCGACAATTGGATCATATGCATCCTTGACTGCCAAAACAGTTGCAATATCTTCATTATTTTTTACCGTTAATATTTCCTGATTGCTTTCCGCAGATGTATCATTGGTTGGTTGTTCATCTGTCTCAGAACTCTTTTCATTAGTAGATTCGGTGTCACTTTTCTCTTCTTTTGGAAATGTGTGATATGTAATGACTATTTTGGAATCTTTTTGGAAACTATCATTTGCGCTAAACTCAGTATCTCCATTAATCTCTACTTGTTCAATTTCTCCATCTTTTGTCAGCCAACCAGTAATTAAATCATCCAATAGCTTAGTTTCAATATTGGTAAATCCTGTTTCTTCCAATTCCGAAATGACTGTTTGATAATTTTCTCCAACTATTTCATCTGAAGACTTGCTTACTTTTAGCACATTAGGATCCTGTTCAGCAGAACATGCTGAGATGCTAATAATTGCAATCATTAAACATAGGAATAAAAAATTTTTTTTCATAATGGTAAGCGTCAAATAAACCCCACCTACTAATGAGGATGGGGTTTTGTGTATACTTTATTTAGATTTATTAGGAACGCGGCATTCTTGAGGGAGTGTTGCTGACCATGGCAGGTATTGAGCCAATTGCT
>NZ_CADCWQ010000004.1 GCF_902806455.1 Virgibacillus doumboii
GTAAGCGTCAAATAAACCCCACCTACTAATGAGGATGGGGTTTTGTGTATACTTTATTTAGATTTATTAGGAACGCGGCATTCTTGAGGGAGTGTTGCTGACCATGGCAGGTATTGAGCCAATTGCTCCTTATCCGTCGTATCCATATTGGGAAGTTCTTCAAACAAGTAGCTGAGGTAGTTGAATGGATTTAATCCATTTTCCTTAGCTGTCTCCACAATACTATAAATAATCGCACTGGATCTTGCTCCCTTTGCGGTATTACTGAAAAGCCAATTTTTCCTTCCTAGCACAAAAGGCTTGATGGACCGTTCTGCACGGTTATTATCAATTTCCAGTCGACCGTCCTCTAAAAAGGCCTCCAAATGTTCCCATTGTTTACGACAATATTTGATTGCCTTGCCCAACGCACTTTTGGGTAGTACGCGTGGTGTCTGTTCTTGAAGCCATGCCAAAAAAGCCTGCATTACAGGTTGGCTGCGTTCCAGACGCTGTTCATAGCGTTCTTTTGGACTTTCGTCTTTTAATTTACGTTCAATATCATAAAGCTGATTACAGAAGGCCAAGCCTTCTTTCGCTTTCACAGTCGTAGTGGCTGCGGATTCAGGAAGTGCCTGGAGTGCTTCCGTGAATTTGCGACGTGCATGCGCCCAGCAACCAACTAGGACAACACCAGGCAGTCCATTGTAGCCTGGGTAGCCGTCTACATGCAGGTATCCCTGGAATCCGTCCAGAAATCGGCGCGGATGTTTGGCAGCCCGGGTTTGTTGATAATCATACAGGACGATGGGGACATCGGTATGCCCGGAGCGATACAGCCACATATAGGATTTTGATGTTGCAGGCCGTTCCGGCTCGGATAAAACTTGTAATGTCGTCTCATCCGCGTGGGCCATGTCCAGTTCCAATAACCGGGCATGCATTTCTTTATAAATCAGCTCAAGCCAAGTATTGGCGCCGTACGTTATCCAATTAGCCAGAGTCTGACGTGGTATGGATATACCGAAGCGTTCCAAATGTTTCTCTTGCCGATACAGTGGCATGCCTTCCACATATTTTTGGGTCATGGTGTAGGCCATTGCGGAAGGAGAAGCCAAGCTGCCTGGAAATACAGGCTCTGGCATTTTCGCTGTCACTATAGGTGTTTCAATTTCATAGCGTTCACAGTGGCGACAGCTGTATACGTGGCGCACGTGCTCCACGACTTTCACTTGTGCAGGAATAACCTTTAATTCTTTGCGCACTTCCGTGCTCATATCGTGCAGCGCTCCGCCACAGCACGAACAGACCTGTTCCTCGTCGGATAGACGATATTCAATCGTTTCCGTAGGCAGATTTTCAAGTTTTTGTTCGCGCTGTCCACGCTGTTTTTTACGCTTGTATGTAATCGTCTCAACAGTTGGTTCTTCAATCGTCGAATCAGCTGTGGTCTCTGCTTCATTGAAAAGCGAAAGCTGGTTCGAGTCGGTCTTCTCACTGGAAGATCCGAATCTGCGTTGTTGGCTCAACCGAAATTGTTCTTGGTACCATTTTAATTCCGCCT